>NZ_CP157523.1:0-7732 GCF_049075655.1 Methanothermococcus jasoni
TTATAGTTTCTTCTGTTTCCTCGTGGTCTTGGTGCAAGCCTATAAATCCTTTTATCTTGTTTTGTGTTGCCTGCTGTAATGCCATAGAATAATAAGGCACTAAGAATATTATTTTTACATTGTTTTCAACTGCATAGTTTATTATTGCTGTTGTTTTTCCTGCTCCTGTTGGTGCTTTTATACCTATTGTTTTATGTTCTTTGTTTTCTATTATTCTTTTTATATCATTTAGTTTAATGTATCTATCAATATCTATCTTTTTAGTATCTATTTTAAAAAAATCATCTATTACATTAAATATGTCTTCGGTATCTTCTAAACTATAACCTAATCCCTTGTTATTTAGGTATTCTAATATTCTATCTTTATATGCCATCCATAAGTAAGCAACCACATTAAAGGATGTGTCTAAATGGAAGTCTTTTACTACTGCATCATATCCCTTGTTTATATATATAGCGGTGTCTGGATTATCCCCATCATTACAATATAAACTATAAATATGTATCCTGTTTCCCACTGGTTTATACCCTATCTCTAAATACTTTAATAAATCCACAATCCAACCATAATTATTATTGTGGTCTTTTTTTCCTTTTTCGTGTAATTCTCTTTGTATTCTTTTAGTTTTTTTATATGTTTCTTTATCCAATTCTTTAAATTCCTTTATTGTGCTGTTTCTTTTTAGTTTGTTTATTGTTTCCAATGCCATATCTTCATTTGTTTTATTATTTTCATTTTCTATAATATCCAACACTTTTTTAATATCATAGCCCAACTGTTTATAAAATTCCTCTACAATATAATTGTAGGCATAAGGATTGTAATATAATATTCTTGATTGTCTTGGAGTTCCGTATTTTCTTTTTTTATTCTGTGTTCCTAATATCCTATCTACTCTGGATATATCATAAACTCCTAAATCTACATCCAAATTTGTTTTATTTTTTAAATCCTGTGCTATTCTCTTTAAAATTGGTATCTCTAATTTTGTAATAGGTCTATTAAAATACCATATAAACCGTAATCCCGCCCCTGTAAAACCTATAATATATGGTTTGTATGCCATTTCAGGAAGTGCATTTAAAAAGATGTTGCAGTATTTATTTATTTCTTGTTCTGTTGGTTCATAGTCTGGTTTTTTCCATTCCTCTATATCTATATCCACCAAAAAATAATTAAATGCCGTGGATGTTTTAGAGTTTCCCGCTTTTGGTTTTTTATTCCCTTTTTTATCTATTGTGTAAGGTATCTCTTTTCTTGGTGCTATGCTTATACTTATTGTATGTATGTTCCTATTTTTAAAATATCCTGCTGTTAATTCCTGTTCCCATCTTATTATACTATCTTTAAAATCCTGTGCATCCTCTATAAGTTGTTTATTATCTACTAAGGCATAATCTGGAATATCATAATAAAATGATGTTGCCCCCTCTCCTATTTTAGCACTATTCCTTATAGGGTAATCATAAAGGTATCTTACCTCTATGTGTTTCATAGCTTTAATACTCTTTTTTATTTCCTGTTCCCATTTCTTTATTATTTTTTCTTTATCCTTTGCATTATCAAATATTGTATATTTATCATATAGGTTTATGCTGTCTATGTTTGTTTTGTAGTATGCTATATTGGATAAATAAAGCCATAATGTTGCATCCAATGAATTGTTATTAAATGGTTTAAAATAGTCTTGGAGTGGTGCCTTATTCATTGGACACCACCCCTTATCATTCTTAATTCTTGGAGCTCCTGCATTCTTAATAATTTATTTTTATGTTCCTGTTCTATGTCATCCACATAATTATGTGGTGCATATCCTACCCACCCAATAGGAGTTGCAGGATGTTTTATATTAGCCCTAATCTCTTTTAGTTTATCCTCTAAAATAGCATTTAGTTTAAAAACATCCATACCAATTAAATCAGTATCTCTATCAAATATGGATGCTAAAACCACATCTACAACATAATAGTATTTAGATGTGAATACTTTATTATCTAAATCAAAAAACCCGTATTCACTTAAAAAGCATTTATCTTTAAAATCTAATTCTAAAAAAATAACCATATAATTATTTATTAATCCTGTGTTATCCCATTGATGAGTTGCATATATGGTGTTTGCTGTTAATATTGCATCAATTACACTAATACCGTATTTAGAGCATACTTTATATGCTCTTTTGATATTAGAGAGTTGTTTATAAAGCATTTCATAATATTGTTTTTCTAATCCTGCACTTTTTTTAACTAATGCCCTTAACTCCTTTGCAGTTTCGTTTATCTCTATATTTAAATCCTTGTTCCTTAATGGTAAGGTATATAAATCATTATTCCTATACATATCTATCAGCCTTTTTGATGTTTTTTTATTTGGATATGTCAGAGCCTCCAACTCTGATATATCCACAGGTTTAAAACCTGTATGATGCTATTTTGTAAGTTGTTATTTATATAGGTTTTTTGCACTCTATTATAGAGTTCTATTTAATGATAGTAATACTAATTTACGCCGTAAATCGTTTGTGCGTGGTTTTAGAATACAGTCCTATTATGAATTTATTTATATATCATCTAAAAAAATAATCATTTTTGTAATATTATAATATGATAAAAATAATAATATTTATTATACAATATGAATACATTTTTAAATTACATATAGTATAAGTGTCCAAAAATTACTAACCTAAAATAATCAAATTATTATTTGATTATTTTTTTACTCCCTTGACTCCCTTATAGTTTTTTTTACTTTATACGCTGTGGATACACCTTATATTGTTAAAATATAAGATATAGTTTTAAATACATACTCCCCCACTCCCTTGACATCCCCCCTAATACCTCAAAACATAGCAAGAGCATAATAAAAAATTGATTAAAAAACCCTACGGAATTGAATAAAAAAAATAAATTTTTAGTTAGTAGTTGAAAAATAGAATAAAAAAAATATTAGTTTTTGGTTATCGGTTATAAATTATTTACAACCTCATAATACTTCTTTTTACCTTCTGTATGCTCTTTTAATACCCCATCCTTTAACATTTCCTTTAAACATTCATAGAATAGGTTAATATTTACCCCTATATTTTCCCTTAATTCCTTACCTGTGTTTTTCCCACTGTTGATAAGGAATATTATTTTATATTTTACACTTGTTTTTTTATCCACTTCTTTATTATGTTCTGGCTGTGTCTGTTGTTCCTGCTGTTGTTCCTGCTGTGGTTCTGGTGCTGTGACATTGGATATATTATTTAATTGTTCCATTATGATATTTAATTTATCTTTTAGTTCTTTGTTTTCCTGTTCTAATGTCTTTATAGTTTCCTGTAATCTCTTTATTTTATTATTTAATATTTTATCGTCATTATATAATTTATTAATGTGTTTATTTATTGAATTAACATATTCTATATTTTTTTTATGTGCTTCATTAGCTAAACCTTCCATGTATTTTATAATTTTATTAGTTTCATTATGTATTACATCCTCAAAATGATACCTAACCTTCTCCTCAAATGTTTTAGGTTTAGGTCTGTAAGGTTTGCCCTCCAACTCACATTTAAGTTTTTCATAAAGTTCATCAAAATTAAATTCATCATCAATCATAATGCCACCCATAATTATTCATTTATAATTATCTCATACCATACCTTTTTACCTTCTTTATGTTTCTTTACAACGCCCCTATTTATCAAATCATTCATAGCCTCATAAAATACTTTATTAGAACCTTTAAATCGTTCTAACATATCCTTATTTCTATTAATCCCATCCTTTAACATTTCCAATATAATATATTTCGCTGTGTCTTTTGCTGTTGGTTCTTTATATATTAGGTCTGGTCTTATCGCTTTTATTATCGTTTCTAATTCTAAAACTCGCTTTTTTAAAGGTTCAATATGGTATTGGTATAAATGCCTATCTCTTATATTTAATTCATCTCTTATTATTTCCCGTATTTCTTTTATATCGTATGTAGTTAATGACATAACACAACACCGCTTTATTATATAATTTCATTATAGTTATTAATCAATAATCATTATTTCATATAATAAACATAGTATATAATAGTTATTATAGGATATATAAAAATTCCTTATTTAGAATAATGTTATTTTTTATTATCTATTAGGAATAATATTAAAAAAGGTATAATAAAGGTTATTAATTATTTCATATTAAAAATAGTTAAAAGTTGTAAAATCCCTATGTTCCCAACGGAGTTAAAAAATAGGAATTTAAAGAAAAATGTTTTATTTAGTTATATCTCTATTTTTTACAGTCCATAAGATAAAAAAAACTATAACGAAGCCAACGAAGTAAAAAAATCATCGAAAATTTATAACCTGTATGCTGAAACTCTAAAATCCCAAGGTTTCCAAGGCAGTAGCACAAGTGTAAAACCATATTATTTTATGTATTTTCCTTTATTCTCGGTTATGCGTAGGTTATAGAATAAAAAAAACTATAAGGAAGTCAAGGAAGTAAAAAATAAGATTTCATTAAACATACTATTTTTATAGGTTCAATAATTTTTTACCAAAAGTTGCCCTATGGACAAAAGGCAACAATTACAATTAACCCATTGGAACAGTCCAGCAGGAACATATAATATATTACAGGTTCAAAATTTTTTACCAAAGTAAAACTTTTGTTCGAATGTTTTATTTTGTAGGAGCTCCGACACCAAAATAAAAAACAATAGATGTATATGTATAAATTAGTATTACTAAAATCAACAAAACATTGACAAAAGTTAATGTTTAAAATTCCACTATTTCCAATAACATGGTAGTATGATATGCGAAGTATAGAATACTACCATGTTAGCCGTATTTTAGTCTTATCTCATCTAATTGTTGTGGTAATTGCACATCTCTATTTTGGGGCGTTTAGCACATTTTTTTTAATTGTTGTGTTCTGTGTTCTCGTGTCTTTATTATTCCATTAAAAGTTATAACTTTGTGGTAATTGCACCAATTAGTTGGTTTGGTGTTTTATTATTTTTTGTAATAATCCTATAATATAAATAGTCATAAAAATATTACCAATACCTTAAACCACTAAAAACATAGAAAACACAATAATAAAAAAATACTTTCCCCCAATTCCAAAACTATTTATTTTTAACAACATGCAAAACATTTAAAGGATAATCAGCGGTTTTTAAAATTGTGTTTCTGAGGCACTTATTTGTTAAATAGTATTTTATTTAGCAAATAAATGCCCCAGAACTCACCACTTTAAAAAAGCCGTATATGTCTTTAATACTTTAATATTTTTCAAAAAATAGGATAATGCCATAATAAAAAAAAGTATTTTCTTTATTTGCCTTATACTCAATATTTTAATATTTATTGTATCCTGTGGCTCGGTTGTTTGGTTTTGGCTGTGGTTTGTTATTGTAATATGTTTTAATATGTTCCCTTTTAATTCCAAAGATGTTATAATTTAATCCCTTTTAATCCAATTTGGAAAAATCCCTATAAATGACATCAAAACATTACCGTTTATAATCATATTTGTAAAAAAAGCATAATTCATATATTGATATTGTGCCACTGCCTGAGCTCCTGCATTAATTACAATGGCATAGGTCCAGGATGTGCCTTTGTATTATATACTATATTGTTTTATATACATATATGGATATATATTATATTAAAAATAAAATAAAAAAGGTTGGATGTATTGGAGCTCATGCTCATACATCTATTAAATAATATTCCCATCTTATATTATGGATATATCCTAATTGTATATAATGTTTCAAAACATCATTATTATTGTCCAGTAATTCCAATAAATCCTCTTCGTGTAGTTGCTCTCCTGTGTGTTCCTTCAATATTTCCAAATAGTTTTTAGCCTTTTCTACCTTTCTATTGTATGCCTCCAATATCCTATCATCTATTTTTTTTACTGTTATGGTTTCATTTTTTATTGTAATTTTAGCATACTCCTTTATTATTTCTATTACCTTATCCTTATTGATTACTTGTTTATTCTTTTTATCCTCTTCATCATCCCCTCCATTTTCTTTTATAAACTCTCTAACTTTAACTAATATTGTAGGGATGTTTATATTTTTGTTATTATTGTTTGCTTCCAATACATCATCTAATATTATTTTTCTTATCCTATAATCCCATACTTCTTTAAGTGTTGGGTTCCCTTTGGGTATTAATCCTTGCCTATCTAATAATATGTTTTTAGCCATCTTTAATATATTAAATTCCTTTCCTATTGATTTTGGGTTTCCTGCCATTACATATATTTCTTTTTCCAACTCTTTTGGAAGTTCTTTAATGTTGTATTTTTCCTTTACTTTGATTATGTTTTTCTCTTTAACATTTATATCAAATCCAAAACTCCTAAACTCTTTTAATTCCCTTATGTTTTTTAAAGCATCTCTATGCCTTTTAGATACTTCTTTTATTGTTGTGAGTTCCTCTATGTCTTGTATTCCTGTTTTATCAATTAACTTTAATTCATCCCTTCCCTTATAACTTTTTATCTCCTGTATTGTATCATATCCATATTTTATTATTGATTTTATTAAATACTCCTTTGTCCTCCCCCCTGCCACTTCTTTTATAGTTTCTTTGTTTTCTATCTTTTCAATAGTTATGTTTAATGCAGGATAAAACTTTAACAATACTCTTTTAATCAATTGTGGATTATTGATTATTCTAATGTTTAATCTGTCTATGTAGGATTTTGTTATTTTGTATATGTCTTCTCTGTATTGGTCTTTATATATGTCATATTTAATATACATCTCTTCCTTGAATATAGGTATTTTTTCTATCTTTTTATATACCTCAGTGTCTTTATCATCCATCCCCCTCTCTTTTGCTTCTTTCCTGTTCTCATTGAGTGTATATATTATCGGCTGTATAATTGCTCGGATTGATTGTATATAATTGTTGTATGGTTCCATTCCCTTTATTTCCTTTGGTTCTATAATGTGGATTATGTCAGGTTCTGTATTTCTTACTCTTGCTATATACTGCCCTATTTGGTAAATGTCATTAACACCATAGATGTAAATCTTTTTAACATCCTTATCTTTAATGTTTATTCCATCACATATTAATGATGTTGTTAAATAAATCCCTGCTTCTTTTAAACACTCCTCATTATAGATATTATCCATTATAGGGTTATCCTTATTTGGTGCAGTTAAAATATGGATGTTATCTATACCATGTCCTTTTAGTTCCTGCTCTATCTCTTTGATTAATTCAATATTATTTATGAATGCTAAATATTTACCTGTGGATGTGTCTATTCTTTTTAGTTCATCCATTAAATGCCCTAATCCTTCATTATTTTTGCATACTATTATATTATAGTTGTTTTTCCTTTGGTGTTTTGGTTTAAACTCATAAATTTTATTATTTTCAATATTTAATCCTTCATAAGTCCCACTTAAATATATTACTTTATTAAATGCTTCTTTATAGTCTAATATCCTATTGATTGCCTTATATCTTAAATCATATTGGGTTATAATATTATGGTATTCATCAATAACCAATAAGTAGTCTTTCAGGTCATCCGTTCCTTTAATCTCTACTATTTTGTTTAGTTGGTCATAGGTTGCGATTATTTTAGTTGCTTTCTTTATAGTTTCTTCTGTTTCCTCGTGGTCTTGGTGCAAGCCTATAAATCCTTTTATCTTGTTTTGTGTTGCCTGCTGTAATGCCATAGAATAATAAGGC